>NZ_JAUZVW010000036.1:0-2435 GCF_033441575.1 Flagellimonas baculiformis | reverse complement strand
ATTCTAAAAATCGAATCCAATAGAAAAAAATTATCCTAAAAAAGTTGCTCCTATCATAGGATACATAAAGCCGTTCCTTCCTCACTATTTCCGTTTCCTTGCCGCTCGACAGCCTGGCTTCCGTTTAGGGTTCCCTGCAAATATTGTTTAACCTTAAATCCAATGATTATGTATTTAGACAGATTGCAACAGGACGAGGTCTTCGTACCAACTGAGGTAAGACCGTTAAATGAACTGACTCAAATGCTCTCCAGAAAGGGGCTGGAACGCGCCATTATCAGCAATGGCAAAATCGTGAACATCGTGTCCAAGAGTTATGGGCACATCCCAAACCAACATTTTTTCAAAAAGGCGGAACAGATGCTCATCGATGCCGGACTGGATTACCAACGCCAGACCATCAATCGCAACGACAGGACCTTCAGTATGGACTTTATCCTCTCCGATAGCTCCCAGTTTTCCGTGGGCGATGGCCGGGACACCATATTGCCCATGCTGCGCTTTACCAACTCTTACGATGGCAGCGAGCGCACCTCGGGACATTTTGGGTTCTACCGCCAAGTATGCTCCAATGGCCTGCACGTGGCCCAGGCAAAGATTGCCTTTTCCATTAAGCACAGTACCAACAGTTTCCATTTGAGTTCGGTGAATGGTTCGGTACGTTCCTTGTGCATAATTTAGCTACAGTTTGACGCTGTTTATGGGTGTTTTGCAAACCTGTTTTGTCAAACCCAAAACTTATGTATTATGCGCAATTCCAATACCTTATAGGTTCTTATCTTCACTTGGATGAAAATGCCAATTTGATCTTGCACTTTTTTCGAAATCGATATTTCCCGCAAGGGTGTTGTAGATGGAATCATTTTCGACTAATCCAAAATTGTAAGCCTTGCCTATGAAGTTTGAAGCAGATCCAATTTAGATTAGAGGAAAAATAGCCTCTTCCGAAGGATTCGAATTTATACTTTCTTGTTTTTCAGCTTTTGTTTTGTATTGTAGGCCTGCCACATAACTAAGAGAAGCGCAACTACGGATACCCTTATTACTCCCATTAAATTTCCTTGATGATTTTTGCAGGAGTGCCCCCTACAATAACATTGTCGGGAACGTCTTTAGTAACCACAGAACCCGCAGCAACCACTGAGTTTTCACCTATGGTTACGCCATGCAAAATGGTGGCATTGGCACCAATCCATGCATTTTTCTTAATGTGAATGGGTTTTGGAACCAGCGAATGTCTTTGCTCTGGGAAAATAGGGTGTCCTTCGGACAGTAAGCTGACTTTAGGGGCTATAAGTACGCCATCATCAATGGTGATACCTCCTAAATCAAGAAAAACACAATCAAAATTGATGAATACATTTTTCCCGATTTTGGTGTGCTTCCCGTAATTGATGTACAAGGGCGTAAATACGGCAACACTTTTGTCTATTTCACTACTTGTAATTTGGCTCAACAAATCCCTGATTTCTTCGGGTTCTGTTGCGTTGTTCATCTGCACGAGCAATTTTTTCGTGCTGTATGAAGCCTCACGCATTCTATAGGCTTGAGGATCGCTCGGTGGAATGGTTTCCCCTTTCTTTAACCGCTCGAAAATATCCATTTTATCCATTATTGTATTCTTTGATACAAAGGTCGGGATGTTTTTGTAGTTCCTGTTAATGGAATTCAAACCAATGGTTAATAAATGCAAATCTTTTTTACGCGAACAGAAGAAGGGCTTGTGACAGTTTGTTTTTTAAAAAAGTTATTGAAGTAAGTCGGGTACTGAAATCCCGGGGCGTAAGCAATTTCAGAAATATTCCATTTGGTGTGCTGTAAAATGGCTTTTGCTTCTTTGACGATGCGCTCTGAAATATGTATGGTAGTGGTTTTCCCGTGGCTTCTTTTACATCTCGATTCAGGTAATTAACATGTACAGAAAGATTATTTGCATAGTCTTTTGCCATTCTTAACTGAAGTGGTTGGTCGGGGCTTTCTATGGGAAATTGTCTTTCCAATAACTCCATAAAAACGCTTGTCAATCGTTCGGCTCCGTTTTTATCTTTATTGTAATTTTCAGAAGGGTTTAATTTCGGGGATTCGTGCAGAATCAAATCAATATAATTGCGGATCAAATCGTCTTTATATTCATAATCAGATCGTTGTTCTTCAATCATCTTTTAAAAAATACTATTTAAAAACAACCGTTGGTTTTCGGATATTTATAAAATCGGGGTGCCTCCCATTCCGAACAAGGGAGACTTTTGCAGGTTTTTAGAACGTTTGCCCGGTACAAAAAAGTCTTCAGAAAATAAAATGGTATAGCCTAAGGTTTTAGTAAAGAAGATATGCCACAATGCCCCTTGAATGCTTAATAGGCACGTTCAGAAGCGACATAATTATTTGATTATCAGATAATTAATTCGTATATTTAGGTATAATAAAACCCCGAA
>NZ_JAUZVW010000035.1:0-2548 GCF_033441575.1 Flagellimonas baculiformis | reverse complement strand
TGGAAACGCCGGACATAGTATACCACCCTCGCCGGTTCAAAGTGACCATAGCTGGCCGGACGAAAGTGACCCACCTTCGCCGGGCCAAAGTGGACCACCTTTAGATTAGATCTATCTGTAAAAAGTCTAAGTGCTTTTTTTGTTAAAAAGCACCATGGCGAACAAGCAGATAGACATGCGAAAAACAAAACTGATTTACAAACTTTACACCTCCGGCACGAGCAAACGGGGGATAAGCCAACAATTGGTCATATCCCGTGTCACGGTCAGGAAGTACATCGAATTCTTCAAGCGGTACCGTTTTACTGCCTACGAAGTGGAGAAGATGACCCTGGAGGAACTCCACGGCCTCTTTAAGGACGGGCAAAAGCGCAAGAGCCAACGGTTGCTGACCTTAAGGCAGTACTTTCCCTATTTTGACAAGGAAATAAGAAAGACCGGGGTTACCCGACAGTTGCTGTGGGAGGAATATTATGCCAAGCATCCCGATGGCTTCAAACTCTCACAGTTCAAGTACTGGTACGCCGAATGGCGCAAGGAGACCTCGCCTGTAATGCACATGGAGCACAAGGCCGGCGACAAGCTCTTTATAGACTTCACGGGAAAGAAACTCCACATCGTTGACAGGGACACCGGTGAACTGAAGGAACTGGAGGTGTTCGTGTGTATACTCGGCAGCAGCCAATACACTTATGTAGAGGCCTGTGCAAGCCAAAAACTGGAGGACTTCATCCGCTGCACCGAGAACTCCCTATGGTTCTATGGCGGCGTACCAAAGGCCCTGGTACCCGACAACCTGAAGTCGGCGGTCACCAAGAGCAGCCGTTACGAGCCCAAGGTCAACGAGGTGTTCGCCGACTTTGCCGAACACTACGAAACGGCGGTACTGCCCACACGTACCTATAGGCCAAGGGACAAGGCCATAGTGGAGAACGCCGTGAAGATAATCTATACCAGGGTGTTCGCCCCTTTACGCAACCAGGTATTCCACAGCATAATGGATCTCAACATGGCGATAAGGGAACTGTTGGAAAAACACAACGCAATGTCGTTCAGGGGAAGGGAATATTCCAGGCGTTCACTTTTCATGGAAATCGAGAAGGGAGAACTGATGCCCCTGCCAAGGAAACGCTATGAGGTAAAACGCTATGCCCAGGCCACCGTACACAAGAACAGCCATATCTATTTTGGGAAGGACAAGCATTATTACAGCGTGCCCTACAGACATATAGGCAAACAGGTCAAGCTGGTCTATACCGACAGTATCGTCGAGATCTACCATAAGCACGAAAGGTTCGCCGTACATACAAGGAACAGGAAGAAATACGGCTATACCACCTTGGCCGACCATATGCCATCGCACCATCGTTTCGTAAGCGAGTGGAGCAGCGAAAGGTTCATCGATTGGGCGGGCAATATCGGCGGACACTGTAAAGGGTACATCATTGCCATCCTGGAAAAGAAGCAGCACCCCGAGCAATCCTACAAATCCTGCCTCGGCGTACTCCACCTTGCCAAAAAGTACGGAAGGGAACGTCTTGACAGTGCCTGTAGGCGTGCCTCGGAATATGGGGCGTACAATTACAATATGGTAGAGCGCATCCTCAAAAAGGGATGGGACCAGATCGATGACCGTAATGATGAAGGAACGAAAATGCCCGAACACAAGAACATAAGGGGCGGAAAATACTATGAATAAAAACACTTAAAACTGGACATATGAACGAAAAAACAATGCAATTGATGAAAGAAATGAGGTTCTTTGGAATGCACAGGGCCTTTGCAACAACAATGGAAACCGGAGGTGCCGATACCGACTATACCAATGACGAACTCATTGCCTATCTCATCCAGAGCGAATGGGACGACCGGCACAACCGTAGGATAGAGCGATTGACCAAGTCCGCAAGGTTCAGGTATACGGCCGTCATGGAAGCTATCGACTACCGACCGTCACGCCAACTGGACAAGAACCTGGTCCGGCGACTAGGCTCTTGCGACTTCATCCCAAAAAGGGAGAACATACTTATTACCGGTAGTACCGGTGTGGGAAAAAGTTATCTGGCCTCGGCCATCGGCCACCAGGCATGCTCCATGGGGCGAAAGGTCATGTACTTCAACACCGCCAAGCTCTTTACCATGTTGAAGACATCAAAGGCCGATGGTTCCTATCACAAACAGATAAACAAACTTGAAAAACAGGACTTGCTCATCTTGGATGACTTCGGCCTGAAACCGTTGGACAACATCAACAGGCACGCGCTCATGGAAATCATCGAGGACCGGCATGGCCAAAAATCGACCATAATAGCCTCTCAGCTACCTGTATCAAAATGGCATGACATCATCGGGGAGAAAACACTGGCCGATGCCATCCTCGACCGTTTGGTGCACACGGCACACAGAATCGACATAAAAGGAGAATCAATGAGAAGAAAATTAAAAAATAAAAACTAAGTTTAACCCAAGGATAGATCAAATCTAGGCAGTTCGTTTACCCTGGTCAGTTTCATCCGGCGAAGGTGGGTCACTTTACCCGGCTTATCCA
>NZ_JAUZVW010000034.1:0-2606 GCF_033441575.1 Flagellimonas baculiformis | reverse complement strand
AAGGAAACGGAATCGTTACTTAGCCGATAGAAATAATATTGTTAGAACAGATACAGTTCTATCTTGAAATTAATAGTTCCACTTACTGCAATAGCTTTAGAAACGGAATAGAGGAAATCTACTATTTATATTAAGTACGGTAAGTTATTTGAGCCTAAGCCAGAGAGTATTACGGGCATAACCCACTAACGATTTAAGCCGCTCAAAAGGAACATCAAAAACACTTATTATGAAAATATATGGAATCGACCTGTCCAAAGAGAAATTTGACGTAAGCTATGTTATTACAGGTGAGGAGAAAAAAAGGATTGTAAAAAATGACTTTAAGGGTATCTGCAGCTTTTTGAAACAAGTTGAAGATAACTGTATCCTGGTAGCTGAACATACGGGAACTTATGGAGACCTGTTAGTTCATCTCTGTTACCAGTTCCAAGTCAAAATAGCATTGGTCTCCGGCTATAACATTAAGCATAGCTTGGGGTTGCAACGGGGAAAGAGTGATTCGAAGGATGCTTATCGTATCAGGAAATACGGTGAGAGGTTCACTGAAGAATTGCACTTAACAGAGCCAAAGCCCGAGTCGGTCAAAGAGCTCAAGGAACTTTATAGTTTGCGGGAACAGTTGTCAAAGAACAGAACATCCCTTTTATTGGGAATGAAAACAAGAAAGCATGGTCCTTCACAGAGTATTGTGGCTCATAGAAGCTATCAGAGAGCCATTATGAATGTGGAAATTGAAATTGGGTCCATCGAAAAGGAAATCGAAAAAATCGTTCAGAGCGATTCCGATTTAAAGGATAACTACAAGCTTATTACAAGTATCAAAGGCATTGGCCCGGTAATCGCAAACAATCTGATCATCAAAACTGAAAACTTCAAACGTATTACAACGGCCAAAAAGGCTGCGGCCTTTGCCGGGGTATGCCCATATCCAAATTCCTCCGGAAAAACGTCCATGAAGTCCAAGACCAGTCATCTAGCCGACAAAAAACTAAAATCATTGTTGTTCCTAGCCGCCAAGACTGCCGTGGCGCACAATAAGGAGTATAGTCTGTATGCACAACGTAAAAAACTTGAGGGAAAACCTTATTTCCTGATAATGAACAATGTGTCCAATAAAATTTTAAGAACCGTTTATGGAGTGGTCCAAAATAGGAAACCATACGATATCAACCATATTTGCATGGACCCTAGAAATATAGCCAGGCCATACTTGTCGTTCAAGGACAACTAACAGAATTATTTCAAACTTATTTAAGTATTTGCTTAAATAATTATATCTTAGCATAAAATTCGTCCCATGAAACTTGAAATCAGCTGTACCAGAGCAGAGGCAGACCATCAACAAATTCTTCGTTGTAAAGAAGATTTGAACAGAACAGCTGATTCCATAGAGGATGTAAGCAGATTGATGGCACTTGCAGGCAATGAAGTTCGCTTTAAAATATTGTTCCTGTTGCAAAAGGAGATTGAGTTATGCCCCTGCGACTTTGCAGATATTTTGGAAATGAGTGTTCCCGCTATTTCACAACATTTACGTAAAATGAAAGATGCTAAAATCATTGGTGCCCGCAGGCAGGGTCAGACCATTTTCTATCACATATCAAAGAAGAATGAAGCTTTTTTTGCCGCTATTTTAAGTAATATTCAATCTAAAAGAAAAATTGCGTAAAATGAAAAAGACGATAACCTCCAATCAAGGTACTTTTGCTGGCCTTTTCTCCGCGATTGTGGCCTCTCTATGCTGTATTACACCTGTATTGGCATTGTTTTCAGGTGCCACAGGTGTTGCCTCCACTTTTTCCTGGATAGAGCCTTACAGGCCAGTTTTAATAGGCCTCACCCTTTTGACCCTAGGTTTTGCCTGGTACCAAAAAATAAAATCACTCCCACAAGATATTGATTGTGTCTGCGGGGATGACAAGCCTAAATTCATCCAATCAAAAACATTTCTGTTTTTGGTGACCATTTTTGCGGGTATTATGTTGGCATTTCCCTATTACTCACATTTGTTTTATCCCAATTCAAATATCGAGAAACAGGTCGTTTACGTATCCGAAAGCAATTTAGGTGAATTGAACTATTCCATTCAGGGAATGACGTGTGCGGGTTGCGAAGCCCATATCGAGCACGAAGTCAATCAATTGAACGGTATTTTGGAAGTGGATGCGAACTACGAAACATCCAGTGCTATTGTAAAGTATGATATGGGTAAGGTAACACCTGAAGAAATAGAATCCGCCATTGCAAAAACAGGTTACAAAATCGTAGACTAATGGAAGTGATTCTAAAATCCACTGTTACCTGTCCACACTGTGGTCACCAAAAAGAGGAGGAAATGCCAACAACTTCCTGCCAATTCTTCTACGACTGTGAGAATTGCAATAAAGTATTAAAACCAAAACAGGGTGATTGTTGCGTTTTTTGTTCATATGGCTCCGTGGCTTGCCCGCCCATTCAATCCGGTACTAGTTGCTGTAATTGATGATTTTAACAAAACCCATATCAAGTCAAATAATCTACAGTTCTATATAATCATGGAAATTTTGGGAAAATAATAGGGCTCAATTCTTTTAAAAAATTTGGTTTTTAATAGAGTATATAAA
>NZ_JAUZVW010000033.1:0-3516 GCF_033441575.1 Flagellimonas baculiformis | reverse complement strand
GTTTAGTTATCCAAAGTAAATCGTTATCCAAAGTGGGTTTACATAAGTAATTGGCAATAAGAATATTAACCAGTATACTTTTTGAAACAGCTTCGGATAACGATATTGATTATTTGGTGAAGTTCTTAAGCCATTCCTTAAGTTTCGAGTCCCTTTCCCAAGATCCTATCTTCCCTTGAGCAGGTATAACGGCAATATATGCGGCCTCCAATGCCTCACGTTTTTGCCTTGAATCGGCCCTTGCATAGATTTCCGTGGTCTGTATGGACACGTGTCCCAGGATATCACGTATGTATACCAGATTTACACCGGATTGCAAAAGGTGCATTGCCTTGCTATGGCGCAGGGTATGCGGACTGATTTTTTCGGGGATTAGGTCAGGTCTGAGCGAACGCGCATCCCTGGCATAAAGATTTAGGATATAGGCCACTCCCGAGTTGGTCAGTTTTCCGCCCCGATTGTTGGCAAACAACGGCCGACGGTTGTTCGCCGGGTCATCAAGACGGTTTTCCCTCAAATAGGACTGCAGCAGGTTTACCTGTTCGTTCTGCAACGGGACCATTCTTTTTTTGCCGCCTTTACCCAAAAGGGTGACATAACATGGCCTGTTCAGGTTAAGGGACGAAGGGGTCAGTTCTATTAGTTCATTTACCCTTGCCCCACTGTCATAAAGCAGTGCCAGCAATGCTAGGTTCCTCCGTCCCGTTCCGGTGTTTGCGGGTATCCGTTCCAGCAGAAGTTTGATCCCGTCAACGGTCAGGTAATTGACGGTACTTCTTCTTTCCTGTTTCTTGACCTTGATGGACAGGATGCTCTGCCATTGCCCAAGGCGTTTGACATCTTCATATTGCATATATGCAAAAAATGAATGCAGGGCGGCCAATCGCTGGTTTCTGGTGGAGTTGGCACACATACGTTTTTGCTGGAGCCAATCAAGAAAGCCGAGAACGGTTTCCCTTTTAAAGTGGTCCAGGGTCAACCTGTCGGCCGCGGTCCCTCCGACCTTGTCCATATAGTCGAGCACGAGGGTAAAGGTGTTGCCGTAAGATCTTATCGTATGGGGGCTGGCCCCCCTTTCCCCGACGAGATATTCGTTAAAGAACCTTGTCAGGTGTTTTGCAAAATCAGTAGTCGTTTCCATAATCGATATCTGTTTCGGTTTTGATGGGGAACACAAATGAGGTAAGGACATTTTCCTTATCAATGATGTCCGGATGGATTTCCCGTGTCATCCTTACATATTTTTCAGTTCCCGCTATCGTCTTGTGCCCCAGAAAGGTTGAGAGAATCGGAAGCGCGCAATAAATATCCGCTCCGCTTTTTACCATTTTTTCAAGGGAGTGGACGGCACAGGTGTGCCGGATGTCATGAACACGCGGGCCTTGTTGCTTCCCTATATGCGGTATGCCGCACTGTTTAAGCACCTTTTTGAACCAGCTGTATGCGGTGCCTCTTGCAAACGGCCTTCCATTGGCCGTCACAAAGAAAGAACGCTCCCTGTTCGCAAGGCCTTCGACGGGCATGCGATCCCTATAACTTTCGTACTGCTTCATTACTTCCTTGAGGGACGGATTTATGGGTACCATGCGCTGCATCTTGTTTTTTGTTTCCGTTATGATAATCCGGTCGTGCGCGTAATCGATATCCATGTTCCTGATGGCCAAAGCTTCGCCAATTCTCGCCCCGGTACTGTAGAGTAAGCGTATCAGGGCGGGTATGGCGACCAGGGCCGTGCTCATATTGCTGCAGTTCGATATGGCCAGTCCGTCACATTCCCTGAAGATACTTCCCATCTGTTCATGGGTGAAGACATACGGCATGAAGTCTATCTCTTTTCTCTTGGGCATCCGCGGGACGTAGCATTCATGGCCAAGGTGGCACATATACCGGCAGAACTGGGACAGGACGGAGTACTTTTCGTACAGCGTTCTGGCCCCGTCGTTTGAACGGGTCGCCCTCCATGCCGCAATCTGCCTACTGGTTATATAGGTGTCGGTGGCCCCGGTTTCCAAGAAGAACCTATCAAGTTCCAAGAATGTATACCCGAATTTGTTGAGCCCGTACCCCATGGCGTCCTTCATCTTCATAAAACTCTCGAAGTAAGGGGAGAACACGCTCCGGTATTTAAATTGCCTATCCATAAAAAACACCTCCTTTCTGCTCATAAAAATTTGTGGATACCAAGGGCACGTCAAGTGCGCAGCGCATCAGGTTGTCCATATCTATGCGCAGATAGTTCATGGTCGCCTGCGTATCGGAATGCCCAAGTGTTTCGGAAATGACCGGCAGCGAAGTTCCGTTGTTCAATAATCGGCTTGCCAAGGTATGGCGCATGGCGTGGGGGCCGAACTTTCGCCCTTTGAGATCGACACCGGATGCACTTATCGTTCTGCTTACCGCTCCGTTGATGACCATTCTGTTGACAGGACGATAGGGAGCGGTAGCGGTCAGGAACACCTGCTGTAGATCGGAAAGGGACCTGCCATACCGCAGGTAATCGATAATGGCTTCCCCTACTTCGGCCAGGAGCGGCAGTTCCACTATTTTCTTTGTCTTGTACTGGGCCAGGCATATGAGGTTCCGCTGCCAATCCAGGTTCCCGAAGGTAAGTCCCGCTATATCCGAAGAGCGCAGGCCGAGCCTAGTGGCCAGAAGGAGCATCGCATAGTCGCGCTTGCCCACCGGACTGGAGCGTTCCACAGTATTCTCGATGAGCCCTATCTCGTCGGCATCGTATACCGAGGGCAGTTTTTCACGCACTGGATAATTGTTTCTTCCGATGACGTATTCCACGTTTCTGCCGATGTACTTCCGTTGGTACAGGAAACGGCAGAACAGACGGACGGTATTGAGATACTTGTCCTTACAGTTCTGGGCGGACGATATGAACGTAAGGACGTCGTCCTCGCCAATATCGGAAACATGGTCTACCGACCTTAATGTAAGATGGGCTATAAAATAACTTAAAATACGCCGATGCTCATTGACGGTGAGTTTGCTGCGCCGGAGTTTTTCCTGGGACGCTATAAACTCCAATGCAACTTTTCCCAGCTCACCGGGCAGTTCGTGGTTTACGTATTGTACGATTCTTTTCCTGATTTTCCCATATAGAAGAAAATCATCCAGCACGTGTACGCTGCGACGGATCGCACGCATGTGGGAAGCGCTCATTATCGGCATGCCGTCCAAAAAGTCCTCGCCGATGGCCTTACTGTAATTTGGCAGGGAGTTCCTGTGCATGTACTCCCGGATTCCATCCCGCCATAAGCGATGGTAATCCTTGATCCGTGGTTCACTGTAGCCTTCCTTCCTTAGGTGGTCTGCACATTCTTTGATCAGAAATCCGATTTCTTTTTCTGTGTCCATTTGTTATTTCTTTAGGTAAATGCGACATTGCATTCATTTGAAAATAACAAACGTTATCACGATAGTATTATCAAAAGTAATATTGGTTTACAGGTATTTATGAAGAGTACCTATCAAGAACTTTGGATAACGATTTACCTTGGATAAGAA
>NZ_JAUZVW010000032.1:2500-5325 GCF_033441575.1 Flagellimonas baculiformis | reverse complement strand
AAGTTCATATACATATTGCAATAGACAGCGTAAGAAAAGAATAGAACCATTTTGATGTCAAGGACTGGGAATTGTTCGTGGGATGTCTCAATAGATATTTAACGATAGACAATGAAGAGTTTGATCCTGGCTCAGGATGAACGCTAGCGGCAGGCCTAACACATGCAAGTCGAGGGGTAGGGGGTGCTTGCATCCTTGAGACCGGCGCACGGGTGCGGAACGCGTATGGAACCTGCCCCTGTCAGGGGAATAGCCCAGGGAAACTTGGATTAATGCCCCATGGTATCGGAGCATCGCATGATGCTTTGATTAAAGATTTATCGGACAGGGATGGCCATGCGTACCATTAGCTAGTTGGTGGGGTAACGGCCCACCAAGGCAACGATGGTTAGGGGCCCTGAGAGGGGGATCCCCCACACTGGTACTGAGACACGGACCAGACTCCTACGGGAGGCAGCAGTGAGGAATATTGGACAATGGTCGGAAGACTGATCCAGCCATGCCGCGTGCAGGATGACGGCCCTATGGGTTGTAAACTGCTTTTACACGGGAAGAAACCTCCCCTCGTGAGGGGAGCTGACGGTACCGTGAGAATAAGGACCGGCTAACTCCGTGCCAGCAGCCGCGGTAATACGGAGGGTCCGAGCGTTATCCGGAATCATTGGGTTTAAAGGGTCCGTAGGCGGGCCTGTAAGTCAGGGGTGAAAGTCTGTGGCTCAACCATAGAATTGCCTTTGATACTGCAGGTCTTGAGTCATGGTGGGGTTGCCGGAACATGTGGTGTAGCGGTGAAATGCATAGATATCACATAGAACACCGATCGCGAAGGCAGGTGACCAACCATGTACTGACGCTGATGGACGAAAGCGTGGGTAGCGAACGGGATTAGATACCCCGGTAGTCCACGCCGTAAACGATGGATACTAGCTGTGGGGACCTTGTCTCCGTGGCCAAGCGAAAGTGATAAGTATCCCACCTGGGGAGTACGACCGCAAGGTTGAAACTCAAAGGAATTGACGGGGGCCCGCACAAGCGGTGGAGCATGTGGTTTAATTCGATGATACGCGAGGAACCTTACCAGGGCTTAAATGCAGGCTGCATGGGGTGGAGACATCCCTTTCTTCGGACCGCCTGCAAGGTGCTGCATGGTTGTCGTCAGCTCGTGCCGTGAGGTGTCAGGTTAAGTCCTATAACGAGCGCAACCCCTACCGTTAGTTGCCAGCGAGTGAAGTCGGGGACTCTAACGGGACTGCCGGTGCAAACCGTGAGGAAGGTGGGGACGACGTCAAATCATCACGGCCCTTACGTCCTGGGCCACACACGTGCTACAATGGCCGGTACAGAGGGAAGCCACCCCGCAAGGGGGCGCGGATCTACAAAACCGGTCACAGTTCGGATCGGGGTCTGCAACTCGACCCCGTGAAGCTGGAATCGCTAGTAATCGGATATCAGCCATGATCCGGTGAATACGTTCCCGGGCCTTGTACACACCGCCCGTCAAGCCATGGAAGCCGGGAGTGCCTGAAGTCCGTCACCGCAAGGAGCGGCCTAGGGCAAAATCGGTAACTAGGGCTAAGTCGTAACAAGGTAGCCGTACCGGAAGGTGCGGCTGGAACACCTCCTTTCTAGAGAAGATGACGCCCGGAATGTTTTTCCGGTCCTGCATCGGGATGGTTTTTTCCCTTTCGCTGTCTGCGATATGTTTTTTTGATATACTGGCAATTTTAGGCCAAGACAGTCTCATAGCTCAGCTGGTTAGAGCGCTACACTGATAATGTAGAGGTCGGCAGTTCGAGTCTGCCTGAGACTACAAGGTAGGCGAAAGCGGACGAGAAGTTTATCCCGAGCGAAGTCGAGGGGAGTCTGCCAGGGACTACGGAGGTACGGAGTTGGAAGGACGAAGTACGAAGTTCATTAAAAAGTATTGAATAGGAAATTCTAGGTGTTGGGTTACAGGGTTATCACTCATAACTCTGGACTAATGACTCATAACTGAAAAAAATGGGGAATTAGCTCAGCTGGCTAGAGCGCCTGCCTTGCACGCAGGAGGTCAAGGGTTCGACTCCCTTATTCTCCACCACGGCAAGAGCCGTCCACGGTGATTTTCATTGCCGGTGGCGGCCCGCCACAAGTTCATTGACATATTGGGACGGAGCGTGACGATTTTATCGTCATGGCGAAGTCAAAAGAAGAAACACGAAGTAGAATAGAATATATAAGGATTACGAGAGGGCATTTGTACCTAGGTACAGGTGCGACAAGCAAAAGAAGGGCGTATGGGGGATGCCTGGGCTCTCAGAGGCGACGAAGGACGCGATAAGCTGCGAAAATCCACGGGGAGCTGCACATGAGCATTGATCCGTGGGTGTCCGAATGGGGCAACCCGGCAGGTTGAAGGCCTGTCACACCGCAAGGTGGGCGAACCCGCTGAACTGAAACATCTAAGTAGGCGGAGGAAGAGAAAACAAAAGTGATTCCGAGAGTAGTGGCGAGCGAAATCGGATTAGTCCAAACCAATGTTGTTTCGGCAATGTTGGGGTTGTAGGACCACGGGATTCTTTGCGTGACGAACCGGAAGCAGTTGGAAAGCTGCACGATATGGGTGACAGTCCCGTACGGGCAAGGAGCGTTAAAGATAGTGGTATCCTGAGTAGCGCGGGGCACGTGAAACCCTGTGTGAATCCGGCGGGACCATCCGCCAAGACTAAATACTCCTGAGAGACCGATAGTGTACCAGTACCGTGAGGGAAAGGTGAAAAGAACCCTGAACAAGGGAGTGAAAAAGACCCTGAAACCATACGCCTACAAGCGGTCGGAGTCCCGTT
>NZ_JAUZVW010000031.1:0-8172 GCF_033441575.1 Flagellimonas baculiformis | reverse complement strand
TAGATCAAATCTAGGCAGTTCGTTTACCCTGGTCAGTTTCATCCGGCGAAGGTGGGTCACTTTACCCGGCTTATCCATCGAAGACTTTTGTTCCTATTGTCCAGAGGGGCGGGTACCCGTGAACTCTCGGAAGAGCTCAAAATGTCCACTTCAGGAATCGAATGGCGAAAACGGAGACTTGCCAGGCTGTTCGGTCTGGATGGCGGACAGACCCATCCCCTTATCGAAACAGCCAGAAACAAAGGCCTTCTATAATGTTTCCTTAGTAAAACTAAGGTCCATACCTTAGAAATTCCAAGGTTTCATCGTTGAGTGAAAACCTAAATTTTGATATACCTTGCCCCTATATTTCATGACCCTGGGACAATTGTGTTCCGGGTACTGAAAAAAGCCCAATCTATCAACGAACCGAACCAAGTATTTATGGTACATGGCTACTTTTTACATTCCAAAGGGAACGGACTTGTTCCCGACAACATGACCATCTGGTTCTATCAACAACGGAGCAAACCATTAATCTATATCATATGAACAGAAATCCGATCATGGCACTTCTTGCCATTGTATTATGTATGTCCCTCCAGGCGCAGGATGTGGACAATGATTCCATACTGAAATCCGTAGAGGACTATATCTACCTTGGGGATCTTGACAGAAAGGAGTCGAAACGAGTTTTCAAACAGGTAAAGGAGCTTTCCGAGTCTGGGGATGCAGCTGCCACCTGTTTGCTGGGCATTTTGTACAAGGACGGAATCGGCACCACATTGAGCTTTGACCGTGCGAGGGAACAGTTCATGGCCGCCCATGACATGGGCAATGCCAAGGCCAGCTACAGCTTGGGCTATCTGTACCTAAAGGGACTGGGCAACATCCCACAGGATTACACCAAGGCTGTAGAATGGTTCACTATTAGTGATCATCCCATGGCAAAGCACTGGTTGGCCAAGATGTATTACTTCGGATATGGTGTGCCGAAGGATAGGAGAAGGGCATTGGATATTTTAAGGAACAATACCATTTACAACAGTGAGGTGCTCTTGGGGCAATTGGAGAATGAAGAAGTAGTTGAGGATGTAATGGCACAGCAAGACTCTGAAAATGGAGAACTTTTGGAGACCATTGCTGAAGACCAAGGGGTAAGCCTGCCCGTTCCCCAAACTGAAACGGCAACCATCCCGGAATCCATTACCGGAAGTTGGAAAGGGCAATGGGTGGAGATGGACTGGTCGGGTACGCAGATGATCCGAAACTTTCCTGCAAGTTTGACTGTCGGAGAGGTCTCTGATGCCTATGGAACTGTGGAAAGCACCATTCAGATTGGCGAGAGCTCCATGACAAGTGAGGCGATCTGGAGGAACGGTGAACTGACCATCTTTGATGGCCGGATTACCATGGAGAAACAGTACACCGACCATCCCGATTATACAACGCTTGATTACGGATTGAACTCCATGTCCTTTACCATAGGGAACATAGAGGGTACGGATTACCTTTTGGGCAGATTGGATACCCAGGTACTGGATTGGTCAGAACCCGGCCCTCCGATGTTGTTGTTACTGACCCAAAATGGCGTCCCGATTTCGGAAGAGGCCTTGGCCGCCTTTGCCGAACAGGGGGACAGCTTTATAAAACTGTACCCCAATCCCTTTGTGAATGACCTTCTTATCCATTACGAACTGGAAACCGATGCCCATGTGCAGGTAAGGCTCATGGACTATTATGGTGGTGCCAACGTGGAGAACGTGACCAGTGGTTTCCTAAGAGCAGGGGAGCATGTCCATACCATCTCCAATGGATCCCTCGAATCCGGGATTTATGTGATCCATGTCCAGGTCAATGACAAAGTTTATACAAAATTGGTAATCAAACGATAATCACAGAAAGATGAAGAACCTATACTTAACATTACTATTTCTCACCGTTTTACTTTTCGCGGGCAAGGTAAATGCTCAGTACGAGCTGCATTATTATGATAAGCAGGCTGCAATCGATGCAGAAAAGGCGGATGTTTCAGGCACGTTAATTAAAAAAACAGTGGCCAAGACCGAGGAGAACCCTTTCAATTTTGAAATCACATATAATAATATGCAGGTTATGCTCGATCTGCAAAATGCCATTTCCATAGCCCAACAAAAAGCGGTAGATGATTGGCTAAAAAAGCAGGAGGCCAATTTCCTAAAGGAAATCAATAGACAATTGGGAACGAACCATACAAACTTTGGAACGGCCCAGAAGGATTTCTTCAAGAATTATGAAAAGAATCTTAGGCGGGTAGAAACAAACGCAAGATCGGTAGCTTATAGCCATACTAAAAAGGCCAATGGATTTGACAAGGAACAGGAGCAGTACACTTTTGAGCTTAACCTTCTTGATGAGTGGAACCAGGTCAAGGGAACCTGTGGGTCATATGTGGAACACCGGATAGACTGTTACTTATTTGATGTCAATGTCAGGGGGGTCAATTTAGGTCGCGCCAGTGGTGCCCAGCTCACTTCGGTTAAAAATCTTGCCACGGAGGATTTTGAAGACCCGGAATATAACTCAGCTTTGAACCGTTCATGGGCTCAGGGTCTGTACAAAATAGTTGACAATGGAACCCTGGTCAGCACTATGTCAGGCAAACATTATTCCTACTATGGACAGAAAGGGCTTCAGGACAAGATATTCCTGATGACGGCCTACCTGACCCAGTACAACAACCGTAATTCAGGTGTTATGTCCGTTCCGATTTCCAAATATAACATTCCCCAGTTTTGGGATTCACCGACACTTTTGAACTTGGGCAAGAAGAATGCACCTAAGTTATCACTGGATGCCCTAGTCTTCAATGACGCTTATGTTACTGATGTTCTCAATAAACAGGCGCAAGGGGTCGGTCCCTACCCCGGAAAATCACCGGGCCAGGTAGCGGCTATGTTCAACGATATCAAGAAAAGGGTCATTGAGGAGCACAAGGAGGAGTTTTATACGGATAGTGAGGTTGCTCTGACCCACAAATTGAACAAAATTTTGGATGGGTTTCTAAGTCCGAAAGGTTCCGGCAAATTAGGAGGTCTGGATGCGTTGGCCTATAACAATTATGTTTTGGACGGGAACGGTCCCAACAGGTTCTACCGACTCAATAATGGTGGATGGGTCTATCGTTCAAACTCCCCAAGAAAAGGGATCAACGGTGGTAATTCATTTTCAGAGCCGAGCCTGAACGATGATGGATACTATTATTACATCTACAATAAGGAACTCAATGGATGGCATGAGCTACTAATGCCTGCTGGTGGGGTCAGTACAACCAGTGACCCTTACTTGGCCCAGGCATTTTGGAAGGGGATGAAAGGGGTAGCTCGATATGCCCTTCCAATTGAGGATGCTGTGATTTTGATTAATGGAGAGGATTTTGATGGTAATGAAGCTAGTAGGGCGGAAGCGGGAATATTCCTAATTATTGGCAACGTACCGGGCGGAAAAATTCTTAAGCCCGCTTTCAAGGTTGTAAAAGGGGCAAAAGCTTTAAAAATAGTAACAAAACAAGGCGCCAAAACTTTTATAACCAACTTGGAAAAACTGGCCCCATTGTTTAGGGCCGGAAATAATAAATCATTCTTTTGGTCAGGAAAGACCAATGGTGTAGGCGGTGCTACAAGGGCATTGGAAATTGCAAAATCAAAAGGAGGAACTACACTTGAAGGATTGATTGATTCCAAGAATATTCAACTACCAAACTGGGATCTAGCTAATCCACAATCGCTTGAAGCTTGGAAGGAAGTATCAAAATTATATGCAAATGAAGCTGTTGGGGACGTCCGAGCTATCATAGGAAAGGATTTAAGACCAGGCAGCGTTTGGGAAACAGTTGAACTACCTGCCCTGAAGGCCAACAAAAATGTGACTAGGATATTTACCATAGACCCAGTAACTTTGAAGGAAACACTAATCTTTAAAAGATGAAAATAACTGGTACCAGATCATATATTATAGTTGAAACGGAGGGTAAGTCCTTAAAAATTGAAGGTGAGCTTACCACGACCCCGGCATTTTATGCCGACAAAGATTCAATTAAGAATTGGGAAAGTCCTCATGATGATATCCGAATATCCGAAGACGAAAAAATGTCCCTAATTAAAAAAATAGTGCAAGAGGGCAATAAGGAAGGGAATGTTAAGATCATTTTTGACTAATGAAGTGGTTTAGGTCCAATGCTAACTTTATCGTTGTTGAGGAGCCTGTTTGATGGGTTATAGCATATTTAGGGCTCTTCTTTTTAGGATTTTTAGAGATGGCGCGAACTAAACCGAGCTTAACCGACTGTTATTTGGAAAAATTGGTTTTCAATGAAGGTTTGCTTACCTCGATATCTTTATGACTTTAACTCCCTGTATGCATGATGTTATAGGCCAGGGATTTTTAGAAGCCTTTAAAGAAACAAGGGTTACTGGTTATGTGGTTAAAATTTTTTGTATATAGGAGAGCAAAATAAGTCATTGACATTGATCATATAACATTTGATAGATTCATTTATATAAATATTTGAGATGCCATATTACTACCATAGATTGATTTTGGTTGTGTCAATTGTCTTATTCCACAATATTTCCTGTAGTGCACAGATAGATGCCATTGAGCTCCCCAAAGGTTCTTCAAACTTGGATTTTGAATTGGATACGCCCCATTATTCTTTTTACGTCACCAAAAATGAGGAGCTCTACTTTGAAGATTTGAAGCTCAGTCAATGGAACCAGGTATCGAGCAAGATAGTGATGACCGAAATGGGGCCAACCGGAAAACGTGTTCAGCATATAATAATATATGCCGACAAAAGTATTTCACATCGGTTTGTCCAAAGGCTTCGGAGCGAAATAGCAAAGGTCTGGAGTGGATTCATTCACTATAAAGCTGGTGGTAGCAAAGATGATTTTGGGGTTTCTATTTTCATTGCAGGCTCGGAAAATGATGCGAATAGACTTGATGATGCTGGAGACTATTATTTCTCATCCAAATTCATCTATTCGACTACCAATGAAGAAGGTACCTTTGATGATATGCCATCAACACCCCCTTTGTTTCCCATACCTGCTATTTGGCAGAACAATTTTTCCCGTGACCTATACAGGTTGAGTGAAAAGCATATTGAACAAACCCTGGGGAGTATCAATTATCAATCAATTTCTGTCCTGTCCAACTCAAGGTTTGTAGTGGATAAGGTGAACTATAGTTTTGGGAATAGTGAGGTTTTGGAAAGGTTGGTCAAATCTTCAGATTTGTTTTTGGTGAAATTTGATGTCGATCTTAATTATAATGATTACTACAAAGCGTTGGATAGTATACAAGTCCTGCGGGTTTTTGCTCCTGAATCAATCCATGGTGTGCTTAAAAAACCATATGCTATTGAAGTAACCTATGAGTTGGAAAACGCTTTGATGGGTATAGGATTTGATTTCTTTAACCCCTAAACTTTTTAGTTTTCTATATAGAAGGTTCCCAAATGATATAATCCAAGTTTACTGATTATCTGGATTTTAATTGTTTTTGAGAATATGCTGGGTAATTAAATTTGAAATTATTTGTTTTCGTTTGTGTTAAATCAAAACCATTTGGTATTTTTGCAGCCGTGAAAGACTCAAATTTCACACGAAGATGTCCTATAGGATGTCCTATTTTGGAAAACAAAACATAAACTTCTGGTTTATATGAGGTTATGGTAAAGGGTTCAAACTCTGCCACCCCGACTTTTTTATTTACAAACCCTTGATTTTCAAGGGTTTTTTCTTTTATTGAGATTTCACTCCCCATATTACTCCCCACAAAACCACGAATTTCACTATATTTGAGATATGACCACTTCTCTCAAATTAGATAAAAAATCCAAAAATGAGATTGGGGAATATCCATTGTATATAAGAATTCGTGGTAGGAATTCCAATGGGAAATACTCTGAATCCTCAATTTATAGTGGAGTTGATTTATCCGAAAAACATTTCAAGAAAGGAGGGTTGTCCCCAAGAACTCCAAACTATACAGATAAACAAAGGATAATCAACGGAATATTAGATGATTTACAAAGAATCATTAGTGAATCTATCGAAGATGGTTTTGAACCGAATCCGAAATTTATCAAAAGAGAATTTGAAGAAAGAAAGAAATTCCGTGAACTGAAAACACCACAAATCCAATCATTTTGGAAATCTTTTGATGAATACATTGAAACCAAGAAAAATACCTCCTACGGGTATCGTAAAACAATCACCACTTTAGTAAATCACTTAAAGGAATTTGAAGAATACATTGGGAGGAAAATCTCCTTTGAATATGTGGTATTAAAAACAATCCTATTTCAAAGTGAGTTCAATGATTATATGTGGAATCAAAAGAACATTTCAAATTCCTACCTCAACAAACTCTATGATAATCTTAGTGGGTTTCTGTATTTCTCACATCAAATGGGATATATCAATAGGAAACCACGGTTGAAGTTGGAATCAACTATTGAGAAAGATGAAAAGGTGTATCTGAGAACAGAAGAAGTTATTAAACTCTTTAATTCAAAGAAATGGGATTATGATGAAACGAAGGAACAAGAATTACTAAAAAACCCTCATATTATTATCATTGAAGAACCATTGAAAGGAACACGGAGTAAGGAGTTCGGTGGGGTTCTAAAGGTTACGAATTGGGAACTGGTAAAGTATATTTTCCTATTTCAAAACTCTATTGGTTGTAGGATTGGGGATATCCCACATTTCAAATTGAGTAACATGGACTTTGACCCGAAAACTCAAATATTCAGTTGGGTTCAACAAAAAACAAACAAAAAGGTAAGTGTTCCCCTTAATGATATTGGGGGGTTTATATTCAGAAAGTTCAGTAGTGGGAAATCAAAAACACAAACCCTTTTTCCAAAAATTTCCCAACAGAAATTCAATAAACAATTGAAATATCTCTTAAAGGATTTGGGATTCAATAGGATGATTACCAAACCAAAAATGATAGGGTCCAAAGTGGTGGATACAGAGGAAAAACCACTTTGGGAGTTAATATCATCCCATGGTGGAAGGAGAGGTTTTGTAAAGAATTCCATTGATTTGGGGAATATGGATTATCAAACGATAATGAAACTCTCTGGACACAAAACCTTCTCCGAATTTTCAAAATACATTTCAGTAACTACTACCGATACCCTTAAAATTAGGGGGTTATATAAATCTGATAAGAAAACCCAAGAAGATAAGTTGGAACAATTCAAAAAAGAGTTTTCCAAGTTAAGTGAGGAAAACAAAGATGTCATATTGGGTGTTATGAGAAGTTTTAATAACTCGTATTGAACCTACTCAATCAACTTTCTCTTAACCATCTTCTTCATTTCCTCACTTTTGAGTTGTTCGTATTCAATTACCCTTTTCTCCAGCAGGAAACCGATTACCGAAACTGAATCTACCAACCTTCGGTTTTTCCATTTCACACCCCTTATCTTTCCCTCTTTGAGGTATTTGAAAATGGTTCTTTTACTCACGTTCAATTTTTCTGAACAATCATCCACCGATATCCATCGATAGAATTCCAAACCTTCAATCTGTTCTTCAAATGGATTCTCCATAATCAAATCCAATTTGTCTTTTTCAAAAGTGAGATTTCATCCAATATATATCTCTGTTGAGGTACTGTAAGATTCATTGTATTTTTCCAAATTACTTCCCAACTTCCCTTTTTTATCTCACATACCTTCACCAAGAAATCCCCACTACCATCATAGACATTGATACCACGTTCCTCGTTCACAAATCCAAGTAGTTTCCGATTATCACTTTCCCCAATCCATTGGAATGGTACAATTGAATTGTATCTCTTATTGATTGAATCCAACTTTTGGTTCAACCTCAACGAGTATGATGGAAGAAGTTCTTTCCAATTCTTGAACCTATTCAGTAACGAGGTAATTTCCCCATAACTCATATCGGTATTCTCACGTAGGTATCTAATCATTCCATCCCTTGAACTATCTTCACACCATCCTCTTTCCATTATGTGATTCCACACAATCAGATCGGAGTGTTTGAGTATTCCCTTTATTCCTGTTTCTCTTAGGATTCCAATCAATCCATCAATTGGATAAGCCGGGTAAAGTGACCCACCTTCGCCGGATGAAACTGACCAGGGTAAACGAACTGCCTAGATTTGATC
>NZ_JAUZVW010000030.1:0-8187 GCF_033441575.1 Flagellimonas baculiformis | reverse complement strand
TGGGTCACTTTCGTCCGGCCAGCTATGGTCACTTTGAACCGGCGAGGGTGGTATACTATGTCCGGCGTTTCCATTAAAGCAACTTTATGAAACGGACCCCTGTCCTTTTTGACAATGGCACCCATAGCATCATAAGTAGGGATTCATGGTCTTTTGGGGCGCTACCAATCAAACTAACTTAAATAATGAAAACACATTATAACGTAATCAAAGTCATTGCTTAGTTCTGTACAAAATTTGGGTTAATGTCCATCTCACGTTGTGGGATATAGAAAAACTCCCTTGTCCCGGTGATGAAGGGTTCAGCATCCTGGATTTTATCCACCATACCAAAGCGTTTTAAATCTGGCCATCTATGGTTCTCAAAAGCAAGCTCCACTCTTCTTTCCTGCAATAGTTTTTCTTCGAAGGTTCCTGGAGTGGAGGCATCAATATCGGGAAGATTTACCCTATTCCTAATCTCATTGATCAAATCATAGCTTTCGGGTGTTTCCCCCAATGCTTCGGCCAGCATAAGAAGTACATCTGCATATCTAAAAACCACAAAGTTGGTATCGGAATCGTTTTCAATTGCCAAATCAGATCGGTACTTTTTGATGTACCTAGCTTCTATGGTCTCTCCTTCCAAATCCACATAAGAATCCCCCATCGATATATCATACCGAAGGTCACCGTCCTCATATGCCTCCAACATGGAAACCGTAGGTCGGTTTCGCCCAAATCCTGAGCCTGTTTGCAAATCGGTACTGGGTGAAAAATCGTTGGTAAAAAGGCTTCCTTGTCCAATCCCCCCACTGATGTATTGCACCTCAAAAATGGATTCCGCATTGTTCTCATTGGCCACACCCCATAAATCGGCATAGTCTGGAAGCAGTTCATATCCATAATTGGCTATGATTCTCCGAAGTACCGTTTCAGCAGCAGAATCTTCACCCAAGGTCAGCAATACCTTGGCCAAAAGAGTAGCAGCCGCTCCCTTTGTTGCTTTTCCCACTTCACTGCCCGAGTAAGAAACCGGTAAGGCATCTTCGGCCGCGGTCAGGTCCGTGACCAATTGTCCCAAAATCGTGTTTTGGTCGACCTGTGTCAGCTCTTCCCCAGAGATATATGGTGTAAGCTGTAAAGGGATGTTTCCAAAACCGATGGCCATATGATAGTACACCAATGATCTAATGAACAGTGCTTCTCCTGTGACCCTGTTCTTTAGGGAGGCATCCATTTCCACATTAGGTATCCGTTCCAAAATCACGTTGCAATTGGCAATCACCTTGTACGATTCACTCCATGCGGAAGTAATCTGCTCGTTCAACGCATCTTCGGTAAAGGAATTGATTTCGGTGTATTGACGTGCCAACCCTGTGGCATCCGGACCTTGATCGGTATTATCGCTTCGCATCTCGAACATGGTCCAATACCCCCTTCCATAAATTCCTGTGCTTTGAAGCCCTGAATAACTTGCATTGATGGCCACTTCAAAATCATCCGCAGAATTATAGAAATCGGCTTCATTCCTATTGGATACTGGTGCAAGGTCGGTAAAGTCTTCACTACATCCGGCGAATAGAACCGTGCATAGTATTATATATAGAACTCGTTTCATGTTTTCCATTTTTTAGGTTAGAACTTTAAGTTTACTCCTAGGGTAAAGGATTTGGTCAATGGAAATGCTCCATAATCCTCGCCCGGGGTTAAACTGTTCGTGGTAATACTACTCACCTCTGGGTTGTAACCAAGGTAATCGGTAATCGTAAAAAGATTTGTTCCCGTAACATAGAACCTAAGTTTCTGGATGTTGCTTCCAAAAAGATTATTGGTTGGCAATGTATAACCCAAGGTCACATTCCTCAATCGGATATACGACCCATCCTCTACTTGGAAAGAAGACGGTCTGTTGTTATTTCCATGATTTCCAGATTCTCTGTCCGCCCGTGGAATCGACCCGTTCCCAGGGTCGGAAGGCGACCTCCATCGTTCATTGAAAATGGCATAGGAATTAAAATTGGCCTCCCCGTTCTTCATATGTCTTGAGGTAAGGTTCAAGATCTCATTCCCTTCGACTCCTTGGATCAAGAAGCTCAAATCTATGTTCTTGTACTTGAACCTATTGTTTACCCCCCAGGTAAAATCCGGAAAATAACTCCCGGTAACCGTTCTATCATCTGGAGTGATCTCTCCGTCCCCATCAATGTCCTTGAACTTGAAATCACCGACACCTGGATCAGGAGCCTGGGTATCCAGGGGAGCACTATCTATTTCTGCCTGTGATTGGTATATACCGTCCACTACATATCCGTAATAGCTTCCTATCGGGTCTCCTACCCTTGTTACGTGGCGTACACCGGCACTACCTGAAGAATAAATGGGTTCGTTTCCTTCATTGAGCGAAAGCACTTCATTCTTATTGGTTGAAAAATTGATATCCGTATTCCACGTAAAATCTCCTACAAAATTCTTGGTGCTCAACGCAATCTCAAATCCCCTGTTTTGTACTTCACCAAGATTTCTCAACGTAGTTTCAAACCCAGATACCGAGGAAATGGCAACATTCAACAACAAATCTCTGGTTTTTGTATCGTAGTAATCGGCCAAAAGAAAAACTCGATTGTTGAACAATCCCAGTTCAATACCTGCATCAATCTGTTCCGATTTCTCCCAAGTCAGATTGGGATTGGGAATGGTACTCTGGACCAAACCGTTGATTTCATTTCCTCCCAAGTTATAGTTTTGGGGGGATAATAGGCCAACGGCCCCATAATTGGGAATCTCAAAGTTACCCGTCTGCCCCCAACTCAATCTAAGTTTTAGCTCGGAAACGGTTTCTGACCCGACCAAGAACGATTCTTCGTTCAATCTCCACCCCACCGAGAAAGAAGGAAAATATCCCGTTTGGTTATTCTTTCCGAATCTGGATGATTTATCGGAACGAATCGTACCGGTAAACAAATACTTGTCCTTGTAACTGTAGTTGACCCTGAATAGAGAGGACAATAACGACCACTGTTCCTTTACAGAGGTGCCACCAAACACCTGTCCCCCACTGATGGTGGGAACCAAATCATCCGGATAGTTGTTGGCAATACCTGTTTCAATGTCAAATTGTCCTTTTGGGCGGTATATCCCAAAACAGCATCCAAGTAATGGTCTCCAAATTCCTTTTTCCAATTGAGGGTATTCTCCCAAAGCCAATTGGTCTCTGTGGAAGATGATGCCTGTCCATACGGGTTACCATCCGCCGAATTTCTGTACAACAATGTGTTGGCACGGTAAAAATCCTGATTGTACAAATTAATGTATGCCCCTCCGAAGGTCTTAAAACTCAACTCCGGTAAAATATCGTAAGTCAATGCAAGGCTTCCCCTTGTCTGAAATTGGAATATTTGGTCATCCACGGCTTCGATGATTGCCAAAGGATTACTTGCCGTTGTGGTCCCACCTCCCAAATAGGATTGGTTGTTCAGTTGGTTTATGGTACCGTCAGGATTGTATGGACTCACTGTTGGAGAATGCACTATGGCTGAATAGACGATACCTGGAGGCGTGGCAAAATAAGGTGAAGATGCCGGTACCCGTTGGTTTTCGGTAACGGTCGGGGCCAATCTTACATCCAAGTTCAACTTTTTGGCAAGTTGGGAATTTAGGTTCAGCAGTACGGAGTACCGCTCAAACTTCGCCTTATCTATAACCCCAGTTTGGGAAAAATAGCCCGTGGATACATAAAAACTTGTCTTGTTCCTTACCGGTGATGCGTATGAAAAATTGTAACTCTGAACTATCCCGGTCTTAAAGATAAGGTCTTGCCAATCAGTATCCGTACCATCCCAGTTAACAAAGGATTCCGGTAGTTCGTAGTTGGCATTCCCTCTATCTCCGGGTCCTATGGGATCATTGATGGAAGCTCCATCAACAGAGGCCAGATAATTGTTGTTCCTGGCATCCGTAGTATAGTCTATCAATTCTTGGGCATTCATCAAATCCAACTTATTGGCAACGGACTGTATGCTCACATAAGAATCAAAAGAAAATACTCCTTCTTCAGAGTTGGACCCTTTCTTGGTGGTGATCAAAAGAACCCCATTACCTCCCCTAGATCCATAAATAGCTGCGGCACTTGCATCCTTGAGTACTTGAATGGATTCAATATCATTTGGATTTAGCGTAGCCAATGGATTAATGGTCGGGGGTTGGAACGTAGCCCTTCTATTGGCAACACCTCCCAACTGACTTGATGAGGTAAGGTTACGCGAAATAGGGATTCCGTCCACAACAAACAATGGGTCGTTTCCCGCAGAAATAGAACCTGAACCACGCACCCTAATGTTAGGGGCCGCTCCTGGTTCACCGGAGACTTCCTGTACCTGCACACCGGAAACTTGGCCGATCAGGGCACCTTCCGGGGTCAGTGCGGGAACCTCAACAATGGTTTCTGGGGTAATGGAGACTACAGAACCTGTCACCTTGGTTTTGGCCAATGTTCCATACCCCACTACCACAACTTCTTCAAGGGCAGCGGCATCCTGTTCCATGGAAACCGTGATGGAGGTCTGTCCTGCCACATTCACTTCTTTGGGTCTATACCCAATATAGGTTACTTGGATTTCGGTAACACCTGCTGGCAATGTAATGGTAAATTTCCCGTCAAAATCGGTAGTTGTACCCACTGTGGTCCCTTTGGCCACAATACTTGCCCCCGGCAAGGGCATACCTGCTTCGTCCAGAACCGTACCCGAAAGGTTGGACTGCGGCTTTGGTGCATCAATTCTTTTCTGGGGAACTAAATTGGGCAGTGGCCCCTTGTCTTTGTGCTTCACCACAATTTGCCTTGCGATCACCTCAAAGTACAGGTCCGTATCCTTGAAAAGTTCTTTCATGAAATCTTCAACACAAAGGTCTTTGCGGGATATGGATACCTTATGGTTCAGGTCAACATCGGAAGCTTCATAGAAAAACTTGTATCCGGTTGATTCTGTAATCATTTCAAATACATCCCCTAGCTTCGTATTCTCAAAGCTTATGGCAACAATATCCTCTTGCGTACATGATGCCGCTTTCAAATGGCCGAATATAAACAGTAAGAAAAAACAGCATAATATTCTTCTACCGACCTTTGGCGACAAAGCATGGATAGTTTTGGTTTTTTTCATAATTCTTTTAGTCTAGTTAGTTAAGTATTCGTTTTTTGGTCTACTGGTTCTTCAAATCATAAGCACTATTGTTTGTTAGGTTCTTTTATTGTTATTGTTTTTCCTTCTTTTTGATAGCTGAAGCGGGTATGGGTCTGAATTGTTTTCAAAACCCGGTCTATGTCCTCCACATCGAACATTCCCGTGAATCTTCGCTCACCCAATTCTTCAAATTGGTTTATAATCCGTATGTTATACTGACGCTCCAGCTTTTTTATAATGTTGGACATCGCCTCGTTTTCAAAGGTCAATATGCCTTTGGTCCACGACACATATGAAGAAACATCCACATCTTCCACAACAAAACCACTCTCCACATCAAGTAGCTTTGAAGCTTTTTGTGAGGGCTTTAGCATTTGTGGGGTTTTGGAGGTATTTACATCAACTTCCCCAACTCCTACCGAGCCTTCTACCAAAACCACTTCCGCCACTCCATCCTCTGTATAAGCGGATACATTGAACACTGTACCATACACTTGGGTATATATTGTATTGGTTTTGACAAAAAACGGTTGTTCCGGGTTCTTGGCCACTTCAAAAAAGGCTTCTCCCTGCAAATACACCTCTCTTTTGTCCTTCCCGGAAAAACTAGCCGGATAGCTCAATGTAGATCCCGAATTCAACATGACCACGGTACCATCTTGTAGGGTTACCGAGAGCTTTTTCCCATAAGGGATCTTCAGTACATTGTTTTTTTCCACTTTCTTCCCTTTGGTTCCATTCTTTTGGGTGAGTACTCCTTCTACCAAAGAAAAAACAGTATTTCCCTTTTTGCTTTTAATCGTTCCATTGGCACTTGGGTCTAGATTCAACACTTCACCATTCTCCAATTGCAACGTTATCATATTTAAGTCCACTCGAGGAGTCATATCCTCTTGCGGAGTACTGTATAGCAATGCAAACAAGGATGTGGATACAATTACCACTATGGCAGCCGCATATTTCCACATATCTCCGCGTACCAACAATGACCTTACCTTTTTGGAGTCATTCTCTTTTATGGTTTCCAAGAAATTTTTGAAGGCTTCCTCAGACTTCCAAGATCTGTTCTGATAATTTATCAGGAAATCTGCCTGAACATACTTTTTGAACACTTCTTGGTTGTTCCCCTTTTTTACCCACTCATACAACATTGACAATTCTTCTTGGGTAGCTTCCTGGTTGATGTATCTTGTAATAGTTCTTCTTATATCGAACTTGGTCATCGGTGAAAATTTATCTCTTTTATAAAACAGACGCAGTTTTTCAAAAAACCCTTACCTGAATTTATTTTTTTAACACAAAAATTATGGAGTATGCTTTTTTTGCCCTGAAACTTTAGAAGGAACAATTCAGGGAAAATGAACCTACAGAGAGGTTTTTAGAAGAAAATGGTCAGTTGGGCCCTAAGTCTTTTCAGTGCTTTGCCCATATGCACTTCAACAGTTTTGATGGATATATCAAGTCTCTCGGAGATCTCTTGGTATTTAAGGCCTTCCTTTTTACTCATTATAAAGACCCGCTTACACTGTTCGGGGAGGTTTTCTATTTCGGTCTCCACTCTTTTCAATCGTTCCTCAAAAAGTGAAGCATCGGTATCTGCAACTTCCAGATACGCTTCTTGTTTGAGACTCTCCAACAACTCAAATTCCTTTTTCTTTTTCCGTTTTGAGTCTATAAAGAGGTGGTAGGCTATTTTGAAGATGTAATGCTTTAGTTTGTTTTCTTGGACAACCAACCGTTCCCTGTTGTCCCATAACCTAATAAAAGTTTGTTGGGCTATATCTTCGGCGACCCTTGTACTGCCAGAGACCACCGTCATGTAATTGCACAGTTCTCTATGGTATATCCCAAAAAGGTATCCATAGGCTTCTTGGCAGCCTTCTTTCAGCTGCTCAACAAGAAGATGTTCATCACTGTATTTTTTTTGGTCCATATATTTTCGTCTTAGTCATTCAGCGCGCGACCATTGGGAATACTTCCATTGTATCACCAATACCTGTCTCACGCTCTTAACGTAGCGGTAGTTCAAGCAAAGTGGCATGAACTACCTTTATCTCAAACGAAAAAGTGCCGTTACATAAAAATCCCCCAATACAATCTTGGGCTATTTTTAATAAAGGGAAGCTGTATAAGCTCCTTATTTCAATTCTTTGATCTGAAGTGACCAATAGAATAAATACCAAAAAACGTTAACAAATTATAAAAAAATCTTTAAATGATTTGTTTTTTTAAAAAAATATGAAGAGGAGCTTTGATTCCCCTATTACCCATTTCACCAATTAGCTTACTGTAACCCTATACCGAAAGCATTGGAATTGTAGATGAACTAAATCCTACTATTGTGTTTGGATGTACAACTCCGGAATAAGATTGATCATGGCTTACACACATCGGTTTCCTAAAGGGAGTTCAGCTTGATTTTTAACACGACCTATATCGTCATGTGTGCAAGTTATGAGATAGGGACGAAGCAATTACGGCCGTGTCTTCTAAAGAGGTTTGGGATATGGCAACCCCAATGGTTATAAAATATCAATAAAAAGGCTATATATCAACCTTAAAGTTAAAACCAAGGATTCCAAAAGCAATGGAGACCATGACCGATAGTGCAACGATTATCCATCTTCCAATAATCGAGCATATTCCGGATATAAGTTCGACAACACCTACCATGGACATTATAAATTCATTGGTCAGCAGCCCATGGCAAGCGAACACAAATTCTTTGATCATCACTTGGTTGTGCGGAAGAAGTTCAAAAAACATATCCAACCCGAATAGGATTAAGGTAACCCCCAATCCTATTCGAACCATTTAATATATTCTTCTGGACATTCCTTTATTTCTTGGTCAAATGATATCCAGCCGATTCAACGGCAGAGGTAATTTCCTCTTCCGTGGCACTTGTAGTCTGAACGGTCAATAATTTGTCTTGGGAAGCAAAGTCTACAGACCAATCGGTCACGCCATCCACCTTATCCAAAAATGGTTTTACGGTATTGGCACACCCACTGCACTTAATATT
>NZ_JAUZVW010000002.1:498559-499215 GCF_033441575.1 Flagellimonas baculiformis | reverse complement strand
AACATCACCGGGGGCACCGACGGCACAGACTATGTCATCACCGCAACCAACCCACAGGGATGCAGCGCAAGCTCCGATCCCTTCACATTCGACGCAGGGGCACAGCTGCCTTCGCCACCACAGCCCATAGCTTCCAATCAAGCATTCTGCAATACCGATAGTCCTACTGGAGCTGATCTTGTGCCTGCCATCTCTGCTTCTATCACATGGTACAGTGATCCAGGGCTCACCTCTGTGGTCAACTCTGGAGACCCACTCGCTACAGGCACGTATTACGTTACTGAAACTGTGGGTGGTTGCGAAAGCATGGCCACCTCTGTGACCCTCTCCATAAACATCAGCCCTGATATCGATGACCTAAATGACCTTTCAGCCTGCAACTCCTATATGTTGCCTGCCATCACAGGGATCGGACTTACAGGGAATCAGGCATATTTCTCAGGACCTGGAGGAACTGGAATAAAATACCTCACCAACGACTTGTTAACGGTATCGGGAACCTACTACATCTACGACGAGACTGGCACCACCCCAAACTGTTTTGATGAGGAATCCTTTACTCTCACTATAACCGACCAACCCGATGCGGGGACCGATGGAAGCCTAACCCTCTGTGAGGGCGATGCCGTAACGGCCGCCGACCTTTTCGCACAGCT